>NZ_KB900538.1:7202-39603 GCF_000378965.1 Thioalkalivibrio thiocyanodenitrificans ARhD 1 | reverse complement strand
CCACGGTGCTCCTGGACCATCCGCACCGCCCGCTCACGGACCTCAGGTGAAAACTTGTTTGACTTGTTCATGGCTCCATTCTCTCAAGAGTTGGAGCCTCCGCGATACCCGGGGCGGTTCATCGGGCGCAGAGTATTTCTCACGAAGTCGTCGGAATTTGAGGCAGACGACGAGCTTATTAATCGCATCGGCATCTTCGATACGCTCGGTTACGAAACCTATTCCCAAGCGCGGGAGCTGGCACGTCTAATTGCCAACATCCGCGACCTTCACCCTATAGATACAACAGCGAAGCCAAATGTAACCACTCCGGCCTATGTCCTCGAGACTCCGGTGCGTGGCGGCGCTATGTCCCACATAATCTCCCGGATAAAGAAGGCGCGGCTTTTCTATCGAAGCTTTATTCCCGCCGAAGCTGCACGATTATCGGCACCCGAGGCGATTTCCCACGTTGCGTCGTCGTATGGCGTCGTCGTACCACTTTTAGCGCCCGACCAAAAAGACGCTTCCGTTCACAACATCCGCGCGGCTTTCGTCACCGGCTTAAGCCTTGGCCTCGAACTTCCGACGCTCGTGCTACAGGATCAAGCAGCGCCGTTGGCACCCCTAGACGTACGAGATTTCGCCAAATCGTACAGCCGTCCGGAAGACCTGAAGGATTTAATACACGAGTTTTCTTTGTCGGTTTTCGAGAGAATTCAAGAGACGCAGAATCTTGATCTCCCAATCGGTAATTTGCTGAGCACCTTGACCGTTGGCGACCCCATGGCTGAGAACGAGTTTCAGACGCTGGGGGAATACTATCTTCAAACCGACGAATTCAACCGCGCCTTGCGTGGAGAAGTGAATTTGGTGGTCGGGAGAAAGGGAACGGGGAAAACAGCACTGTTCTCGCAGGTCCGCAACAGGAAGCGCGCCAATAAAAACAACATTGTCGTTGACCTAAAGCCTGAGGGTTATCAGCTGGTCAAATTAAAGGAAGACGTGCTTGACTTTCTTTCATCAGGTGCAAAACAGCACCTTGTGACGGCACTGTGGGAATACCTTCTTTATGCAGAGATATGTCACAAAGTTTTAGAGAAGGATCAAGAGCGCCATCTTCGCGACCATCGTTTGTATGACGGTTACGAAGAACTTGCAAAGCTGTACCGGGAAATCGCGCATGTGGCCGAAGGCGATTTTTCTGAGCGATTGCTTACGATATCCGCATCGATAGTGCAGGAATTTATGTCTCGACATAAGCAGGAAACCGGAACTACTTTAACGACCGATGAAATCACGGGGCTAATTCACGCCGCCAATATTCGAGAGCTTCGCGAAAGCCTGTCTCGTTATCTCCGCCATAAGGACGAGGTTTTACTGCTATTCGATAATTTGGATAAAGGATGGTCTAGCCATGGGCCGGCAACGGGAGACATTACGATTCTTCGCTGCCTTATCGATGCGGCGAGAAAAATACAACGGCAAATGAATCGGGAAGGGCGGGATTTTCACGCAATTGTTTTTATACGTAATGACGTGTACCAGCTTTTGATGGATGAAACTTCGGATTTCGGGAAGGAAACTCGTGCCGATTTGGATTGGAGAGATCCAGATACGCTGCGGACTATGATGTTAATGAGACTTGTGCAGAACGACTTCCCGAAGCACGCGACATTCGGCGAGGTCTGGAATGCGATCTGCGTGTCACATATTGATGGCGAGGAGACTTCACAGTTCATGATCGAAAGATCACTAATGCGTCCACGGAACTTCCTTAAGATCTTCGGAGCATCTCGAGGCTTCGCCGTCAATTTGCAGCATGACAAAATTCAGGCGGAAGACATCAAGAAAGGATTAATCGCGTATTCGAATGATTTGTTGATAGACGCAGACCAGGAGCTCACTGACATTGAGCCGAAGGCGGCCCGTCTTATGTATCAATTTCTTGGCGAAGCTTCTGAGTTTTCGAGTGATGATCTTCGAATTCTCCTCGACGTCAATGGACTGAGCAGAGAGGAGATTGGACACGTAATAGAGTTTCTCCTGTACTACGGATTCTTGGGAATTCGCTACGCTGACAACGACCCACAATACATTTACGACGTCGGTTACAACATGGAAATTCTAAAGACTCGAATCCAAAAGAACCTAAACGCCATTACTTATACATTTAATCCCGCTTTCTGGCCGGCCCTACACATCCAGCACTAAGGAACCTCTGATTAAGCCCCCATGGCATGGGATAATCGTCGAACCACGATAGCGGAGCAACAGGGCGAACGATGAAACAGTGGGGCTTGAACGATTCGGGCTTTGTGAAACACCCGAAATAAGACTCGCAAGGCGCAGTTTCTGGCCGAGATGAATCAGTTGGTGCCTTGGTTGCGGCTGGTGGCGCTGATTGAGCCTCACGATCCCAAGCCCGGCAATGGGCACCGCCCGATCCCGCTTGAGACGATGCCGCGCGTCCACTTCACGCAGCAGTGGTTCGCCGCCTACGCGGACCCGGCCATGGAAGAAGCGCTGCACGATATCCCGCTGCTGCGCGAGTTTGCGGGCCTCGACGCCACTGTGGAGGCCATTCCCGACGAGACCACCATTTGTAAGTTCCGCCATCTGCTCGAACGCCAGGGCCTGACAGGCGCGTTGTTCGAAGAGATCAACGGCTTGTTGGGCGAGCGCGGCCTGATCCTGCGCAAGGGCACCATGGTCGATGTCACCCTAATTGCCGCGCCGACCTCCACGAAGAACGCCCAAGGCAAGCGCGACCCCGAAATGAGTTCGAGCAAGAAGGGCAACCAGTGGTACTTCGGCATGAAGGCTAATGTGGGCGTGGATACCGCCCACGGCCCACGGGCTGGTGCACACGGTGGTAAGCACAGCGGCGAAGGTGTCGGATGTCTCGATCACCGATGAGTTGCTGCACGGCGAGGAGTGCGAGGTGCACGGAGAAAAGGGCTATACGACCCGCGAGCGCAACCTCTCGGCGAGTGATCCGGCCAGCGGTCCGCTGTGGTGCTTTCCGTACAAGCGTCACCGGGGCAAGCACCTACCATCGTCCAGTCACTGCCCATTGGATGGGGTCCACCTCTGAGCACCCGTTTCGGGTCATCAAGCGCTAGTTCGGACATACCAAGGTGCGCTACCGGGGGCTGGCCAAGAACACGGCTCAGCTAACCATGCTGTTTGCGCTGTCGAATCTGTGCCTGGTGAGGCGCCAGTTGTTGCGAGAGACGGGGTAAGTGCGCCCAGTGGCCGGGGATTGGCCGGTAATCGGGCTCGAACCGGTCAATAGAACAGCGTATCCAGACCGAATTTGGACGAGGAAACGATGTGTCGGCCTTTATACGCTCCACCCGATCGCTCGACATCACTTAATCGGACGTCCCTTAGTTTCGTTCGATAGTAGGATTAAGGTATTCAGAAAAGATGTATCTCTTCGGACTAGGCCTGTTATTCTCAACTCTTTCCTCCTCTCGGCGATTGAGTTCTTCAAGCAAGGCTTTCTTCATAACAAGTTCATATTCTGGCACATCTTCTGTATGCATTAGTCGATCGCCAGGGCAGGGGCGATCAGATTCAGAATGCAGGAATAACCATTGCTCCATTTTCTCGAATCTATTCCACCATTTAGCCGCTAACCAAGCTTCCTGCATAAGCCATAACTCTCGCACGGTTAACCCTTTCACAGCACACCTCCCGGAAGCCCAACTCAAACAAAATCAGGTATAGCAATATAGGACAATGGAACAGATCGTGTTTCGCACTAAAAAATAGATCTGTCACCGATCTCGTTTCTGATGTTTCGGTTCACAAAGCGCACAAGTACGTTATCGAAGTAAGACCCCATGCTGCCGTCGACGGTTTGACAGATCCTCAATCTTGTATCTGCCATCACCCCGACTTTCCACGATCGAGTACGAAACCTCCGCGTCGTCGTCGCCCCCGGGATACGGGAGGTTGGTCCTCACACAGCCTCGAACGGAGGACTGGCTCAAAAACACCGCAGCCACTGTGTCATCACCGTTAAGCTCGGTCATAAGCTGGCCAAAACACCTCTCGGGAACTCGCCCCTCGGACGTCACGAAGTACCCATCCGAGACCGTGTATTCCGTGCCGTGTGCAATCGCCGCGAGCAGCAACAGCATTGCCCCAATAATCAACCGGCGTTTGACCATTGCTCTCCCCGATTCCGCCACATAAAAGAACTTCCGACAGGTATCCGCTGGCTCTACACGACCTGTCACGGACTACGCGGAAACACATAATGCATTCGATATATGTTGTCCAGAACCTCCCTTGCTAAGGCCCTGGCTTCCTCCCTGGAATGGTTGAACTGCTCTTCATAGAGTAAGGCAAGAGCACTCTCGGCTACCGGATACTGTGCCTTGATCTGCTCGTAAAGACCTCTGTTCCAGTCGTCCATGTCCGCCCACGCCTTTAAGCCGCGATCTACCTGTGCCGTCGTGTTGTACGGCTCCCTTCTCACCCAAGGCCGGAGAACCGCCTCTGCCCAAGCAGTCTGCGTGGCCCGTTTGATACGATGAATGGGGGCAACGTTACCCCATCTTGTATCATAGCCCAGCGTCATAACGAGGAGTTCCGCCAAAGCCCTTACGGGCTCCGGTAAGAGAAGAAAAGTATCGTCAACATCGGGCCCGAACTCGATTTGGCAAACCAGTTCCGCGCCGTTAGAAGAGAATGAGAACACAGTCCAAGTACCAGAATAGTGTTTGGGAGGGCCGACATAGAAAACCCACCACTGATCATCATCATCCGCCGAAAGGACAAGGGGAGATCGCCACGCCCCGCTGATGAACGCGGTATCCACGTCGCTAACATTACGATGCTGCTCGAAATGGTCCCAGAAGGCCTCGATCGAGAGGTCTGCGGGCCACGCGAACAGGTTGAAGATATCACCACGCCATCCCACCGGCGTTTCATGCAGAACGAAGCGATAGTTGCCATGGGGGCTCTTCTGCCAGTAGGTGTTGCCCCGATAAGAGTAGCGATTCCGAATCTTGTCGATAACATCGGGATCGGCCTGCAAGGCATCACCGCCCGTCAAATCAACCTCTGTGGGACCAAGAATGATGTCCCGGGTGAATAACTGCATAGCAGCGTACTCGTCTCTGATGGAGGACGTTGAACGATGGGTGGCAAGGGCAACCTCTCCGACTTCACGACAGACTGAACTGTCTTCCCCAAGCGTGATCTTGGGCCATGCGTTCACGGACAGGGAGAAGAGGATTCCACTGAGCGTGAGGGTCGCCAGAAACAGCTTTTGCATTGAGAGAACCCCGGCTGATCGTTGAGACGGACGGATGAGTTAAGAGTAATTGCTTCTGCTTAGCCGCCTCAAGAGGCCGCCTGCGGCGCAGGTTGTGGAAGCGCTCAATGTAGTCGAACACGTCGGCCCTGGCCTCGGCGCGGGTCTGATAGATTCGGCGATTGACCCGTTCGCGTTTCAGCAGCCCGAAGAAGCCTTCCATTGAGGCGTTGATCCGCATCAGGCGGGCCACACGGTTCCGTCCACAGGGGCCTGCCCCCCGGGGGCACTAGGGAAAGGACCACAAAGAAGTGGCCGGGGAAACCCCGGCCACTGAATTGACAGCTCAGAAGGTGAATTCGTCCAGTCTGTCAGACACCTGCGTCACATCTACACGAGCGGATAACAATGACTTACTCGTCGCCTCTTCGTAAGCAATATGAACCGCCCCGGGTATCGCGGAGGCTCCAACTCTTGAGAGAATGGAGCCATGAACAAGTCAAACAAGTTTTCACCTGAGGTCCGTGAGCGGGCGGTGCGGATGGTCCAGGAGCACCGTGGGGAGTACCCGTCGCTGTGGGCGGTTGTGGAGTCGATAGCCCCAAAGATCGGCTGCGTGCCACAGACGCTGCTGGAGTGGGTCAGGCGAGCGGAGATTGATGCGGGTGCGCGGCCAGGCATGACCACGGCCGAGACGCAGCGCATCAAGGACCTGGAGCGCGAGAACAAGGAGTTACGGCGCGCCAATGAGATCCTGCGTACCGCCAGCGCTTTTTTCGCGCAGGCGGAGCTCGACCGCAAACTGAAGTCGTAAACGCCTACATCGATCAGCACCGGGACGCCTATGGGGTCGAGCCGATCTGCAAAGTGTTGCAGGTTGCCCCATCGGCCTACCGGCGCCATGCGGCCCGGCGGCGCAATCCGGATCTGCGCAGTGCCCGGGCCAAGCGCGATGAGCGGCTGGTTCCACACATTGAGCGTGTCTGGGAGGCCAACCTCCAGGTCTACGGCGCCGACAAGGTCTGGAAGCAACTCAACCGCGAAGGTGTTTCCGTGGCGCGCTGTAGCGTGGAGCGGCTCATGCGCCGCCTGGGCTTGCAGGGGGCACGCCGTGGCAAGACGGTTCGCACCACCGTGGCGGACCGATCGGCGCCATGTCCGTTGGATCGGGTTAATCGGCAGTTCCAGGCCGAGCGCCCCAACCAGCTCTGGGTGTCGGACTTCACCTACGTTTCGACCTGGCAGGGATGGCTGTACGTGGCCTTCGTTGTCGACGTCTTCGCACGGCGCATCGTGGGATGGCGCGTCAGCTGCACCATGACCACGGACTTCGTGCTCGATGCCCTGGAGCAGGCGCTCTACGCTCGGCAGCCCGAGCATAACGATGCCCTGATCCATCACTCCGACCGCGGGTCGCAATACGTCAGCATTCGCTACACGGAGCGACTTTCCGAAGCCGGTATCGAGCCGTCGGTCGGCAGCCGTGGCGACAGCTACGACAATGCCTTGGCCGAGACCATCAACGGCCTGTACAAGGCGGAACTGATCCATCGCCGCGGCCCCTGGAGGTCCAGGGAGTCGGTGGAGCTGGCGACGCTGGAATGGGTGTCCTGGTTCAATCATCAGAGGTTGATGGAGCCCTTGGGGTATATTCCGCCGGTGGAAGCTGAGGCAAACTACTATCGGCAACTCGCCAGTCAGGCCGTAATGGCGGCTTGACTTAAACCAACCAGCCTCCGCAATTCCCGGGGCGGTTCAATAACAACCAACTGCTTCACCTCATAGTCTGCCGCGTGGATGTTTCGTGGGAGCCACACAGACCATTCGGGGTCTCGCCTAACTACATCTAGAGCGCGATCGACGTCCCGCGCAAGCGAATCTGTAGAGGCATAATAGTCCTCCATACTCAGTTGATCGGCCGCAAGCAGTACAGCGACACGAGGCACATTGAGAAATCTTGCACACGATGTCGAGAACTCATACGAGATTGCTCTTGTGCTACGAACCCCGCGCTTCAGCTGCTCAAGATAGCCAAGCGTGACCTTCAGCAGACTCGCCAGCCCGGGTGTATCGAGCCCTTGTCGTGCTGCTTCCTCAAACAGCCAGCTAACTAAGGGAAGATTCTCACGGCGGACCTTCTCCCGTACACTCTGGGTAATCAACTTCTCCCTTCGAACAATGTCTTGCCACGGGTCATTGCACGTGTGCGGAGTCACGTCGTAATGCTTCATTTTTGATCTCCTTTGAGAGTTTCTACACATTAGATGAGGTTGCCCTCGACTCGTATAGCTAATCTCACTGGCAGATTTGCACAGAGAATGAAAAAAATTCTCTATGCCGGGAATGCGCTTGAACGCCCTTCCGCCTGTGCCAGGCGGAAGAGACAACAGGGGCCAGGAAACATCCGCAGATTTAGATGGTTGAGTGGTTCTCTTGCAGTCCGCCCAATCACGCTGTCACCAGCATGAGGAACTGACCCACGCCTGAAACTGAAGTTGAACCCAAGCCACCCTTCATTAACCTCGACCCCCAGAATTCGCAGGGGGACCGAGATGATCAAGAAGGAAGGGTGTATGGAGATCAAGATTTTGCATCGTCAAGGGGCGGGGATCCGGGAGATCGCCCGGCACACGGGCCTGTCGCGCAACACGGTACGCAAGTACCTGAGGTCGGATGGCGAGCCCCGCTACGCGGCGCGTCCCCCACGGTGCGGCAAGTTGGCGCCCTACGAGGGTTACATCCGGGAACGCCTGGAAGCGGCCAGGCCGCATTGGATCCCGGCCACGGTGATCGAGCGCGAGATCAGGGCGCTGGGCTATCAGGGCAGTATCCGCCTGTTGCGCTACTTCATGGCCGAGTTACGACCAACACCCCGGCCCGACCCGGTGGTGCGTTTCGAGACCGAGCCGGGGCAGCAGATGCAGGTCGACTGGGGTGTGTTCCGCCGCGGCAGGCACCCGCTGTCGGCCTTCGTGGCGACCCTGGGCTGGAGCCGCTACAGCTATGTGGAGTTTGTCACCAACGAGCGCTTCGAGACACTCAAGCACTGCCATGAGAGCGCCTTTGCCTACTTCCAGGGGATACCCCGGGAGGTGCTTTATGACAACATGCGCACGGTGGTGCAACAACGCCATGCCTACGGGCGCGATCAGCACCGCTTCCATCCCGCGCTGTGGGATTTCGCCAGGCACACGGGCTTCACGCCGCGCTTGTGCCGTCCCTACCGGGCCAAGACCAAGGGCAAGGTCGAGCGCTTCATCGGCTATCTGCGCCACAGCTTCTTTGTCCCGCTGTGCACGCGGCTCAGCCAGGGCGGGCTGGTGCTGGATGTGGAGACGGCCAACCTGGAGGTGCGCACGTGGCTGCGCGACGTGGCCAATGCGCGTACGCACGCCACGACCGAGGCGGTTCCAGCCCAGCGCTGGGCCGAGGAGCGCGAGGCGCTGCTGCCCTTGGCGTTGCCCGAGAACGTGACCCCGCTGGCCCGGCCCCGGGCGCCCACGCCGCAACGCTTTGCCCCCGAGATGCTGCAACATCCGCTCGCCGTCTACGATGCCCTGTTGCAGGAGGGCCAGTCATGAGCCTGCAAGTCGAGCGTCTCCTGGCGGTCTGCGACACCTTGGGGCTGGCCGGAATCGCCAGCCAGTACGACACCCTGGCGCAGGCGGCGGCGAAGACCGAGTCCAGCTACACGGACTACCTGGAGCAGTGCCTGAAGGCGGAACTTGAGGTGCGCCAACAGCGCAGCCGCAGCGTGCTGGTCAAGATGGCGGGCTTTCCGGCCATCAAGCTACTCGACGAGTATGACTTTCGCTTTGCCGTCGGGGCTCCGAAAAAGCAGATCCAGGCGCTGAGCTCGATGGCCTTCGTGGAGCGCAAGGAAAACATCGTGCTGCTCGGCCCCAGCGGGGTCGGCAAGACCCACTTGGCGATTGCCTTGGGCTACCTGGCCACCCAGGCGGGACTGAAGACGCGCTTCATCACGGCGGCCGATCTGCTGTTGCAGCTCGATACCGCCCAGCGCCAGGGACGACTCAAGCAGGTCCTGCGCCGCAGTGTCAACGGGCCCAGCCTGCTGATCATCGACGAAATCGGCTATCTGCCCATGAATCGGGATCAGGCCAATCTGTTCTTCCAGGTGATCACCCAGCGCTACGAGAAGGGATCCATCATCCTGACCTCCAATCTCTCCTTCGGGCAGTGGGATGAGACCTTCGCGGGCAACACGGCACTGACCGCCGCCATGCTGGATCGCATACTGCATCACTCCCATGTGATCCAGATCAAAGGCGACAGCTACAGGCTGCGGGAGAAACACAAGGC
This sequence comes from Thioalkalivibrio thiocyanodenitrificans ARhD 1, assembly GCF_000378965.1. NCBI lineage: Bacteria > Pseudomonadati > Pseudomonadota > Gammaproteobacteria > Chromatiales > Ectothiorhodospiraceae > Thioalkalivibrio > Thioalkalivibrio thiocyanodenitrificans. The sequence goes on along the minus strand of NZ_KB900538.1, from coordinate 30,029 downwards.
GGGGATCATGAAGCCCCCAGCCAGCGACAACAACTAGCCGGGTGGGTCAATTTTACTTTGCAGAAATACCGTTAAAGTGGGTCAGTTTTCAGTTGCCGTTGACACAATATCGGACTCGATCGCGGTCAAAGGTATGTTTTGTGCCTTCAAGCTAGGCCTCATCGAGGCGAAGGTTCGGGTGTACGCCGACATGTCATTGATGAACAACGACCGAGGGCTAGAAAACGTATTGCTTATCGCCGGCTTTGCCGCCATCAAGGACGGTCAGATCAGGAGTGAAGCGGAAGCTGATGCATATAGTGCGTATTGCCTAGAGGCCCTAAATGACAGTTCGCTCGAGTGGTTCAGGAAATGTGGCATGTTCTGGGGCGCCACGACTGGTGCTCGTGCTGGTGAAGTCTGGGGGGAGTTCGAAGATAGGGTTATAGCGGCCATGGCCAAGGAACGGCGCTGATCCCCGCGTCGATTCACAGTCGCCAGTTAGATTGGTGACCGCGCGATCGGAGTATAACCCGAACAGGAGAAGCAGAGCCCCATTCGGGGCTGCGGCCCTAAGAGCTCACTTACTCGGGTGCTTCCTGACTGGAGGGAATCCCGATTGATCGTCGAGTGTGCAGGGTCACTGACGACGAGTGTGTCGACCCCCCTGAATCGATCTACGGGTCTTGCCCCGATTTCGCCTGATGCGTGGGTTCAGTGGTGCTACCCCATTTAAGACCATGGGTTCTTACAAGTGGTTGCCCGAACACACAAACCTCTCCACCAATGGGTAACGACCAAGCTCAGCCGATGCAAAACCGCCCAGTGGTTGAGCGGTCGGCGGGAGCACCATCTCATGCGCTGCTTTGGATATAGACACTTTTACCTATTATGGCACCGATAACAATTGCAGCGACCTGAACAGCAAACAGGGCAAACTCGCCCAACCCGCCGCCATTATGTGGCGTGAGCGTCAGGGATAGTAGACTGATTACGACGGCAAGCGTTACAACAACAGAGATAAAGCTTGTAGCTATCGTTGTGGCATCAACTGTCTTGAAAACCCTGGGCGTTATATAAGTGGCCAAAAATCCACCGAACCCAGGCCCGAGAATCCACATAAGTATAATATTTAGGAGGTGGATCAGGCCAATGCCTTCCCTGGCGTGTGAGGCCACATACATTACGCCATAAAGCAATGCGGCCAGCACAATCCACCCTATCAGCATAAATACACCTGCAACTATGACCGCTAATGCTGTTCTCAAAGTCTAGTCACCGTCTATCGCGGACCCTATCGCTATGAGTATCATTGCACCTATGCCGCCACCATACACAAGCAAAACGGGGAACCAATTGGAATTGGCTATCGCCTCATACCATGGGGCAAAAGCCAAAGTCACCGGGGCAAGGAGAAATGCAATAGCACCACCTATGAATCCCAATTGATCGACGACTATGCCGAGAGATATAAAGAATCCCCATAGCCCTGCCACGGAGCCGACAATAAACCCCGGAACCTTAAAGATTAACCCCATGTTGCCCCCCTTTTACGCATAACGAGACTGTCGAATTTCTGGATTGAGAAGCATCGGCCGGTTTACTTTCGGATTCACCATGAGTGAAACGGAAACTCCGTTCGGGACGCGGTCCTCCACTCGGATGGCACGCCAGGGGCTGTCATGTGCATCCGGCTCCTTCCTAAAGACCCGTTGACCACCTGATCCGACCAGCCTCCTGCACGCACTACCACTTCATCTCTCCGTAATGCGCCAGCTTCTCGATATTATGCACCAAGACTTAGAACCTCCATTGATCCTGACCTTGGCCCTGCCCCGTAGCATAAGGCGATTCAGCCTTTCGTGATACGGCCGGGTACCAAACGATGGATCCACCGTCCCCACGGGCCTGCCGTAGAGCATCCACGCCCACGATCTGTCGATCTTCGCGGCCATGCGCCGCACGGTTGAGTCGGTCTCCCGCGTTAGCGCCCAAGTGGCGACCAGTTGCGGCAGGCTCGTCTGCCTGCATTTGGACTGAGACTAGACTCGTCACCGGTCTCAATGAGCTAGTTTAGTGATTTTCCGACATCCCGGCCTGATTAGGGCGGCACCGGGATCTCCGGTAGATCGCTAGTCGCCAGGCGAATAGAATAGGCTTAGCGGGGGATTATGGCCATGCGTAGCACAATCTCAGAGGACAGCGGATATTCGACCGAAGCGCGCGCGCAGGCCCTGACGAAGGCGGTCATCCGGTCTGCGGATCTGCTTGGCCTCAAGCGTGCCCAGCTCTCGGCGACGATCGGGTTAAGCCTGGCGACCTTGAGCCGCATGTATGCAGGTCAGTATCACCTCAACCCTAAGCACAAGTCCTGGGAGCTGGCGGTGCTGCTAGTTCGGCTTTACCGCGGCCTCGATGCCCTCATGGCTGGAGACGAGCACGCGCTCCAAGCGTGGATGCGAAACCTCAACGCGGATCTGCACGAGGCACCCATCAATCTGATCGGCCGCGTGGCGGATCTCGCCCAGTTGGTAGCTTGTGTAGACGCACAGCGCGCTCGCGTCTGAGACCCGACCGGCGGCCGGAGAGGCCTCGCGGGGTGAGAGCGTCGGCTGAATGGCCTTGTGGGGAATACGTGGCCGTCACGAACTAATCAGAGATGCATTGGGCGTCCTGATTCATCCCCTTTCGCAATATCTCTGCTCGTTGTCGACAGATTGCTACCGCTTCCGGTGAGCCAAATACCACTATGCGCATGTGAGGCGCTGCTATATATGGGAACGCGTGAGGGACATTATTGAAAATATCCCTATATCCACCTGGAAGGCCACGATTACAACCCTGGTGTTCCACAACACAATCTGCACAGTTTGTCCGAAGGCCCCTGACAAAGTTCCGATTTAAATCTTGACAAAACGACAGATCGCGATCCGCTTTTTGAAACACAATAAATGAGACATTTGACGAAGTATCGGTATATTGAACAGTCGCAACGTAATCCGAAGCGTATAATGCTCCAGGCACCAAGAACCAAGTCGCCATTACAAATACCCAACTCCTATACATCTATGCTCTCCTCTCTATCACTTCCGGCTTCCGAATGATTCCGGTGATGCAGCTATATAAAGCCCTACGCCTAGCCCTAAAAGCATGATAACTCCGGATGTGATAGCGGCAAACGGCCTAAATATTGACCCCGGTTCAGTCAAGTACAACGATCCAAACCCCAATACGGACCCAATCGCCAATGCTACAGCTATTATGCTAAGCCCCAACCCCATTTTGCCCATCAGTTCCTCCCAAAGTACCTTTCAACCGCAATGCGAACGGCGTAAGAGAGCAATTGTCGATATTATTAGTCGTTATTGCTCTCTCGACGTCCCCCCATGTTGAGTAGCGCTGGCATTTAGAGTCCGGTTGCCACGGTAGCCGATGCCACGGCCAGTTTTCTTGCATAAGCAGCGGGCGTGAGCCCGCCCAGTCCTTTCTTCGGGCGCTCCTCGTTGTACTCGCGCCGCCAGCCCTCGATGATCTGCTGCGCATGAGCCAGGCTTACAAACCAGTGTTCGTTCAAACATTCATCCCGCAAGCGCCCATTGAACGATTCGATGTACGCGTTCTGGTTCGGCTTTCCAGGCTCAATCAGCCGCAACGCCACCCCTTGGGTATGCGCCCACGTCAGCATGGCTCGGCCGCAAAACTCCTTCCCATTGTCCGTACGCATCACCTGCGGCAGATCGCGCGTCAGAGCCACCCGATCGAGAATCCGCGTCAGCAACTGGCCCCCGATAGCCCGCTCCGCAACCACTGCCACCGACTCATGGGTGGCGTCATCCACAATCGTCAGACACTTGATCACCCGACCATCGGCACTGCGGTCGAACACGAAGTCCATGGACCAGACCTGGTTCGCAGCCCTGGGACGCACCAGCGGCTGGCGCTCTCCCGCCGCCACCTTCTTGCGCTTGCGCCGGCGAAGCTGGAGCCGTGCCTCGCCATAGAGACGCTCGACACGCTTGTGGTTGACCACCAAACCCTCCTGGCGCAGCTTCAGATAGATCATCCCCGCCCCGTAACGCCGGTGGCGATGCGCAAGCGACACGATCCTCTGGCGCAGCTCCACATTGCGGTCCGGGGCCGCTCGGTAGCGCATACTGCTCGCGCTCATGGCCACGCAGCGAAGCGCATGGCGCTCCGTGAGGCCCCGAGCACACATCCAGCGCACCACCTCCCGCCGCGACGGTGCGCCTACCACTTTTTTCGCAGCACCTCACGGGTCACCTCCTGCTCCAGGAGTGCCTCCGCCAACAGCTTCTTGAGCCGCGCATTCTCCTGCTCCAGCGCCTTCAGCCGCCTGGCCTCAGAGACATCCAGCCCCCCGAACTTGCTGCGCCAGAGGTAGAAACTCGCCTCCGAGAACCCGTGCCGCCGGCACAGCTCCTTGACCGCCAGACCCGCCTCCGCCTCACGCAGAAACCCAATGATCTGCTCCTCCGAAAACCGCTTCTTCATGCCCAACCTCCTTCCGATCAGGGGATTGGACTCCAAATCTGCGTGCTACTCAAATACGGGAGGACGTCGCTCTGACTCGGATTGTCCCACAGATGCATCGAACCCTATCGCCCCAGGATTGTTGATCACCTCTCTGAACCACCCCGGGTATCGGGGAGGCTCCAACTCTTGAGAGAATGGAGCCTCCGCGATACCCGGGGTGGTTCAAGGCCAACACCTTTGTTAACGGCACTTTGCACGCCAAGGAGTACCCATCTAACTCAATATCAATCAATTACTGTGGTTAGACCTCGTTACAAGGGAGATCGAGGGATGACATTAACCCCCATGTGCCAGGTGTTGCACATCACGGTTGAATGCAAGGCGCAAAACTTAGACTTATCTCTACCATATCAATGAGATGCCTTGGCCGGACCCGCTGGCGAACGTCACACACAATCCTGCTACAATCGCCCAAGAACGACAGACAGGAAACCCGAATGGCCCTCGCAGGGACCCCCGAACATCCGGCCATCACTGAGGACACCCTCAACGACTTCATTGCCCGCTGGGAGGCTAATACCGGAGGGGAGAGGGCCACATTTCAGCTCTTTCTCACCGAGCTGTGCGCCCTGCTCGACCTGCCCCAGCCAGATCCCTCCAGTGCCAGCACCGACAAAGGCACTTACGTCTTTGAACACAAGGTAGACCTGCGCCACGCCGATGGCAGTCGCAGCTCCGGCTTTATCGATCTCTACAAGCGCGGCTGCTTCGTACTGGAGGCCAAGAAGACCAACAAGGACATGGCCAGCAAGGGCTGGGACAAAGCCATGCTGGCCGCCCACAGCCAGGCGGATCGGTACGTCCGCGCCCTGCCAAACAAGGAAGGCCGCCCGCCGTTTATCGTCGTCACCGATGTGGGCCGCTCTCTCGAACTCTACGCCGAGTTCTCCCGCTCCGGGGGCAGTTACGTACCCTATCCCGATCCGGGGCACCACCGCATCCACCTACACGATCTGCGCAAGCCCGCCATCCAGCAACGCCTGCGCCTGCTCTGGCTCGACCCTGATCGACTCGACCCCAGCAAACACGCCGCCCGCGTCACCCGCGACCTCAGCCGCACTCTGGCCGATCTAGCCCGCTCCCTGGAACAGAACGGCTACCAGGTCGAGCGTGTTGCCCACTTTCTCAAGCGCTGCCTGTTTACCATGTTCAGCGAAGACGTGGATCTCATCGCCAAGGGCCGGTTCACCGCCATGCTCGAACGGCTCAAGGAGACCCCGCAACACTTCCCCGACGCGATCAAATCCCTCTGGGAAACCATGAACACCGGCGGCTACAGCGGCCTGCTCAACAGTCAGATCCAATGCTTCAACGGCGGCCTGTTCCTAAACATCAATCCCATCCCACTCAATGCCGAACAGATCCAGCTCCTCATCAACGCCGCCAAGCACGACTGGAGCCAGGTCGAGCCCGCCATCTTCGGTACCCTGCTTGAACGCGCCCTCGACCCGCGCGAACGCCACAAACTCGGCGCCCACTACACCCCGCGCGCTTACGTCGAACGGCTGGTCATGCCCACCCTCATCGACCCTCTGCGCGAACAGTGGAACAACGTCCAGGTCGCCGCCGCCGCGCACCTGCAACAAAACAAGCCCGACAAGGCCCTCAAAGAGCTGCGCGATTTCCACCACCAACTCTGCCATACCCGCGTGCTCGACCCCGCCTGCGGCAGCGGCAACTTCCTCTACGTTGCCCTGGAACACATGAAACGCCTCGAAGGCGAGGTGCAGAATCTCATCAGCGATCTGAGCGGCGGACAGATGGCCATGGAAGCCGGCGGCCTCACCGTCGATCCACATCAATTTCTCGGCCTCGAACTCAACCCCCGCGCCGCCGCCATCGCCGAGATCGTCCTCTGGATCGGCTACCTGCAATGGCACTTCCGCATCCATGGCGGACTGGAACTGCCCGACCCCATCCTGCGCGACTTCAAGAACATCGAGAACCGCGACGCCCTCATAGAGTACGACGGCCGCGAAGAGATGCTCGATGACAACGGCAACCCTGTCACCCTCTGGGACGGCATCAGCTACAAACCCAGCCCCATCACCAGCGAATTGATCCCGGATGAGGCCCAGCGCATTCCCGTCTACCGCTACCACAATCCTAGCAAGGCCGAATGGCCTGAGGCGGAATACATCGTTGGGAATCCGCCATTCATCGGCGCCGCCACCATGCGCCGCGCCCTCGGCGACGGCTACGTCGATGCCGTGCGCAATGTCTATTCCGGCGAAGTCCCTGACTCCGCCGACTTCGTCATGTACTGGTGGAACATCGCCGCTCACAAGGTCCGCCACGGCCAGGCCCAACGCTTTGGCTTCATCACTACCAACAGCCTGCGCCAAACCTTCAACCGCCGCATACTCGAACCCCATCTGAACGACAGCAAGAAGCCCCTGTCACTGCTCTTCGCTATCCCTGACCACCCCTGGGTAGAGGCTAACGACGGCGCCGCCGTGCGTATTGCCATGACCGTTGGCTCAGCGGGTGATCAGCCCGGGGTACTGCGCCACGTCACCAGCGAAAGCAGCGACGACGAAGATGCCCGCTCGGTGCAGCTGGGCAAGCGCCGTGGCAAATTGTTTGCGGATTTGTCGGTGGGGGCGAATGTGGCGGGGGCTGGCGCCTTATTGTCGAACAGCGAGATCAGCTCCCCCGGCGTAAAACTGCATGGTTCCGGCTTCATCGTTAGCCCGGAAGAGGCCACGCAGCTCGGACTGGGAAAACAAGCAGAGCTATCAAGCGTAATCCGAGCATATCGCAATGGGCGAGATCTCACTCAGAGCCCACGTGGTGTGATGGTCATTGACCTGTTCGGTCACACTCTCGATGGAGTAAAAGCCCAGTTTCCTGCCGTATACCAGTGGGTACTTGAGCGGGTAAAGCCTGAGCGAGACCAGAACAAACGTTCAACATATCGTGACAACTGGTGGATATTTGGTGAAGCTCGCAGGGAGTGGCGTCAGATGTCACGTGGCCTTAACAAGTATATTGCCACGGTGGAAACCACCAGACATCGAGTCTTCCAGTTCCTCGATGCCGACATACTTCCAGACAACATGCTGGTTAATATCGCTAGTGATGATGCCGCTGTACACGGTGTTCTCTCCACTCGAATCCATGTGGCATGGGCTCTGGCAACTGGTGGACGTCTGGGAATGGGTAATGATGCCCGCTACAACAAAACACGCTGCTTCGAAACCTTCCCCTTCCCGGAACTCACCGAATCCCGGGCCAACGCCATCGGCGACCTGGCCGAAAAGATCGACACCCACCGCAAACAGGTACAGGTCGACCACCCTGATCTCACCCTCACCGGAATCTACAACGTACTGGAAAAGATCCGTGCAGAGGAACCCCTGAGCGCCAAAGAAAAGACCATCCACCAACAGGGCGTCGTCTCCCTGCTGCGCGAACTGCACGACGACCTCGACCAAGCTGTGTTCGACGCCTACAGCTGGAGCGATCTTGCCGACCAATTGGTCGGCAAACCCGGCGCCACCACCCCGCTGCCCAACAAACCCGCCGAGCAGGCTGAAGCCGAGGAAACCCTCCTCATCCGCCTCGTCGAGCTAAACGCCCAGCGCGCCGCCGAAGAAGCTCAAGGCCACATCCGCTGGCTCCGCCACGAATACCAGGCCCCCAAGACCCAGGCCACCCCCAGCCCGCAAAGCGCCAGGCTCGACATTGAAGAGCAAGTCAGCCAACCCACCGCCCCCAGCAGCGGCAAACAAACCTGGCCCAAAACCATGCCCGAACAGGTACAAACCATCCGCGCCCTGCTCGGCAATGGCCCGCAAACTCTCGACGCCCTCGCCAATCACTTCAAACGCAAGCCCACTAAAGCGGTGGAACAGGTTCTAGAGGCGCTGGCAGTCCTCGGCCAAGCGAAGCAACAGGAAGGGCTGTGGAACGTCGTATAGTGAAGACCTACAGGGTCTTCACCGTTCCACGTAGCACTGCAACCGGAAAGCCCAACTCAAAATGCCACTGCCACTCAACACGGGAGGACTACCCCATGATCCGGATTGCCAACCGGATCATGAGTGTCTCTGTTTTCCGGTGATCTTCATGCGCAGCTAACGTACAGGCCGCCCCCGAGCTTCCATGAGTCCGCGTGAAACGACTGGTTGTATATTTATCTGTAGGACGCCCTTGATCTTAAGATGGCTATATTCTTAAATCCATTATCATTCAATAGCAACTCGATTAAAGACTCTTCACAAATATTCTTGGGGCCAAGCACGATTTCTCCTATTGGGTATTGTTGCGAAGAGGCAAGAGGAAGTTCGAAATGTGTAATTATCTTATTATTAGTTACTCTGTAACCGATCTCCGAGCACGCTGACTGTAGTTCCAGGTTTCCATCAGCGTCGCCTAACACCAAAGGAGTATGAATAATTCTCCACTCAGACTCTTCTTGAAAAGCTGGATTCTTGAAAATTGGAGCGAATTTCTTAAAATTATATACACAACTTATAAGAGCATTTTCTTTATCCATTTTACCAGCTTTATATCTCTTATATGTTTCAGGGAACACATTTTTAGTTAATTCTTCTTGAGATTCATGGCCATATATTACCGGGACGAATCCAAGAGTTTGGTCCAAATTTATATTGGGAAATGGAGGCCGAAACTTTATATTAAATGACTTCGACGTCCTCCCGTATTTGAGTAGCACGCAGATTTGGAGTCCAATCCCCTGATCGGAAGGAGGTTGGGCATGAAGAAGCGGTTTTCGGAGGAGCAGATCATTGGGTTTCTGCGTGAGGCGGAGGCGGGTCTGGCGGTCAAGGAGCTGTGCCGGCGGCACGGGTTCTCGGAGGCGAGTTTCTACCTCTGGCGCAGCAAGTTCGGGGGGCTGGATGTCTCTGAGGCCAGGCGGCTGAAGGCGCTGGAGCAGGAGAATGCGCGGCTCAAGAAGCTGTTGGCGGAGGCACTCCTGGAGCAGGAGGTGACCCGTGAGGTGCTGCGAAAAAAGTGGTAGGCGCACCGTCGCGGCGGGAGGTGGTGCGCTGGATGTGTGCTCGGGGCCTCACGGAGCGCCATGCGCTTCGCTGCGTGGCCATGAGCGCGAGCAGTATGCGCTACCGAGCGGCCCCGGACCGCAATGTGGAGCTGCGCCAGAGGATCGTGTCGCTTGCGCATCGCCACCGGCGTTACGGGGCGGGGATGATCTATCTGAAGCTGCGCCAGGAGGGTTTGGTGGTCAACCACAAGCGTGTCGAGCGTCTCTATGGCGAGGCACGGCTCCAGCTTCGCCGGCGCAAGCGCAAGAAGGTGGCGGCGGGAGAGCGCCAGCCGCTGGTGCGTCCCAGGGCTGCGAACCAGGTCTGGTCCATGGACTTCGTGTTCGACCGCAGTGCCGATGGTCGGGTGATCAAGTGTCTGACGATTGTGGATGACGCCACCCATGAGTCGGTGGCAGTGGTTGCGGAGCGGGCTATCGGGGGCCAGTTGCTGACGCGGATTCTCGATCGGGTGGCTCTGACGCGCGATCTGCCGCAGGTGATGCGTACGGACAATGGGAAGGAGTTTTGCGGCCGAGCCATGCTGACGTGGGCGCATACCCAAGGGGTGGCGTTGCGGCTGATTGAGCCTGGAAAGCCGAACCAGAACGCGTACATCGAATCGTTCAATGGGCGCTTGCGGGATGAATGTTTGAACGAACACTGGTTTGTAAGCCTGGCTCATGCGCAGCAGATCATCGAGGGCTGGCGGCGCGAGTACAACGAGGAGCGCCCGAAGAAAGGACTGGGCGGGCTCACGCCCGCTGCTTATGCAAGAAAACTGGCCGTGGCATCGGCTACCGTGGCAACCGGACTCTAAATGCCAGCGCTACTCAACATGGGGGGACGTCGACTTAGGCTTAAAGCCAATCGCAACTCCAGTTGCATCATTCGAATAAGCTCTCCACTGGCTCAAAGAATCACCATCTTTGGAAAAGCATGACACGTATGGCGTGAATTTATAGCCATTATACAATTCAATAAATCCGTCTACGAACTTTTCAGTTTCGTTAGTTTTGAAGTCTGATATTGCTTGGTTAATATAATTGTTTATCCATGTATTTTCTCTAGAGTCGTTTAGTATAAAAGAGTTCGATAGCCTAATTCGTTTGCTTTGAATAATTGCTAAAAACGACTCCATGGTACAGTAATGATATAGTAATAAAGGTAGATCCTCTTCAGGAATCGAAGGTTCCTCGGCGGGGCTATCGCTGCCGACTTTAACTATAAATCTCATTTCATCATCTCAGTATCATATATGTACAATGTCCGCGCTCCGCCGTGGTCCTGGAGCCGCGAAGAGGCAGAAGGGATGCCGATTGGAGCGCATTGTTGGGCGGCTTTCGCATCTGATCCACGAAAATGGTCAGGCACCTTCGAAACTCCTTTCAACGCCAACTTGCCCGCATTGACCATCAAGATCCGGCCCGGCGTCTTCATCGCTATCCTCCCAGGATAGCCTTGCAAGTAACAGTTCATCTTCACTTAACATGACTTCATACCCACGCCCGGGACGCGCCGCGCGCCATTGTTCAAGTGCCTGCCGGGCATCGGTGCTGGCACGGTTCCTACTCAGGAACCCGGAAATATCTTTGCTCCTAATGAAGCTGTACGTTGCCGTCTGCATCGTTAATCTTGCGCTCATAGTCATTATCCCCTTCTATCGGCCAACGTCGGACACGGGCGGTGAGCAGTAGGCGGGCGAAGCCCGCCGATAGGACATCCGTGTCGATCGACTTTTCGGCGGGCACCTTTATGGCGCTCCTAAGGGTGACACCTCGGCCTGGGACAAGAGGTACAGCAGGTAGTCCACCGTCCCGAGGAGTTGCACCATTCGCTCTCTGGTGTAGCTCTCGACGACGCGATGCATGACATCGTTTCGCACTAGGCCTGAATACCCTCGGAAGAACAAGTGCGCCGCTTCTTGGACGTGTTTTTCCGGGCTGAATCGAATCAGCACTGGATCACGAGCCATTGTGATTCCCAGAAGCTCGGCTCCGGAGGCGTTGCCCGCGTGCCTTGACATCTCACGCACCCTGTCCTCCAAGACCACGCTCATCTCTCGAATAACGGAGTCATACTGGTCATTTCCTCCTACTTCGTCGATTGCGCGAAGCAAAGGAAGACAACGCTTCCTCAGCACTTCGTCGACTACTACGACCTCCGACACAACCGTTGATGGCGGTAGTGCTTGCAAGAGTCTTGGAGGTGGCGGCAGATCGCCTGCGGGTACCTGCGCTTCAGTCAGTTCAAACAGGACATCGGCTGGCTTCAGTCCACTGAGTTTGCCCATCTCGGCCATACCTCGAAGCTGTTCGATCCGCGTGTCAAAGCTTCGAAGGACACTCCTCGGAACGACCCTGTTTTTAGCTAGGAGGACTGACCTCTGCTTCGCTACGTCAAAAGCACGATACAGAACTCCGGCCTTGAGGTACCTCAGAGACCCATAACTCACGCCCGTTACGGCAATAGTTCCATGACGCGAGTCAGTCGTCGCATCAAGCCTTTCCGTGCCCCAGTCCACCATACTGCGCAGATGGTCTACCTCTTCTTCGAAGGGGGACGCAGTTAACCCGAGTTTCTCCACAGCCTGTCGGTGTTTCTCAAGTTCTTGCAGCAGTGCTTCAAGGCCCCGATGAAACTCAAGGTACGTCTCCGCGAAGAACCAGGGGGTGCCCGCGCTTTCGTCATCCGGGTGCTGTTCAACGCGATCCCAAGGATTCTCTGTCATCAAGGCACTAGCTCCCAGTTCGTGCTAGCGCCAAGCGCAGCCGAGGAAAGCCGCACCGCAGCTTGAAGGCGGCTGGAGCGACGGGGTAGAACCCCACCCGGGGTAGGTCGATCCACACGGTGCAGGAACTCCCAGGCCACAGCGACGTGACTACGCGCCGGATATACACCCATGCGCTCAACCGGGGCGGGCTCGCCGCGCGAGGCCTGCTCGATACACACTGATAAGGATGTGATGGGCAGCACCATAGATGACCACACTCCTTGGCCGTCTTTTCGACCCAACTTTAATGGCTTGATACGGACGAGGCAAACACGACACATCGGCCTCGTCTCCCCGCGGTTTATGCTACCCATCCCGCACCGTTCAAGCCTATCGTCCGCCGGCTGTTGCCTCCGTCAGCATGAGGACCGGGGCAAGTGTCCTCAGAAGAAAAGACGACCACCCGATGGCGCGTGAAGCGACCGGGGACACACAGGGGGATGGCATTGAGCGGACCCTAATCTGCTTCATTTGGAGGCGCAATCAACGCATGACTACCCTACGCAGCAGGGCGTACCAGCCCACAACCATAGCTGCTACTCCGGCCAAAGCCTCAGGCGGCATATCGGTAATGATTCGCGCCGGGGGAGCCGCTCGATAGGACATCGAGCGGGGGCGATGCGCGTTCAGCGCAAGCCCCCTGGAGGCGCGTTCGGCCCCTAGCCGAACCGCCGGAAGGCGGGGGGAGCCGCAAGCCTGAGCGGGCGTCCAGCCCGCGGCCGCACCCCAGTGCGGCAGGCTTGTGGGGGGCGTAGCCCCGCCCGCCCCGCGGCTGCGGCGTCCAGCCGGAGCCCTGCGGGAAACCCCTGAATCCGTGAACATCCGCTAGGGGGCCCCGGACGCGCGTCAGCGCGTCTGGGGGCGGATGTGTTCGCCCAGCAAACACAAGTGCCGCAGGCATGCAGTGTGCGCTGATGGCGACACGAGGTTCAGGGGTTTCCCGCAGGGCGAAGCTGTCGCCGCAGGCGATAGCGCAGACCGGAGGGGCGGGCCTATAGACGACCGACAGACTGGGCGTTCAGCCCAGGCAGGCCGCGGGCTTGGCGTCCAGCCAAGCGGAAAGCGGCCGGTGTCGGTGCCGCCGCAGGCGGCTCATAAGCCTTCATTCACCGTAGACGACCCCGACACCTCCCCCTCATATACACCCCTCGCATACGGTAGATCGTGCGGTGCATGGGACGTTGCTGAGCTCGCCATCATGCAAGCCAATTCCAATTTTCGCTAGACCTCCTAACCGCAACAGGAGGCATTCCATGCTCGACAAGCTATTTCGCACCAACCTCGTTCGCCACGAGGAGCCAAACAGCAACGCCGACACACTCGCATCGCCACCCGCTGACGCATCACTTCTGGCACCCCTGGGAACATCTACCCACGCATCACAGCACACACCTGATATGAAGTCTGGTCAGGTGATCGCATGTGAGAACGAAGTCAACATACTGCACGCACTGCACAAGTTCGGTTGGCTCACATCCAGGCAGCTCGGTGAATGGGTGTGGCCGGGCGGAACTCAACAGGCGCAAATGGCGCGGCGGACTCTGCATCGCCTTAAGCGGCTCTCCCAGGTGCTTGTCTTTACGCTCCCCAATGGGGTCCCTGGGTACGCCCTTAGCAGCGCCGGGGCCGCGCGCCTTGGGGAGCATGGTATCAATGCACGCAGCGGAAAAGACCTGCGCATGGGCAGGTGGATACATCGTGCTCTGTGTAACTGGCATTCAATCACGGTTCGAAATGTATACGGGCCTGACGTCTACTCCGAACATGAACTGTATACGAGGAGGTGTCCGGTCGGTCTTTGGTGCGGCAAGATCGCCGACAGCATTCAGGTGCGCACGACGGGTTTCACCTGGATCGAAGCAGAGCACAGCCGACGCCGCCACAGCGACATGCGAAAGCTGATGCACCTCCTTGTACACGGACCCCTGAACCCAATCTACGCCCACAATCTCAAGCTGATGAGCATCGAGCTCGTCACTACAGATGCACGGCTTACAGATCGCATTGCCACCGTCATGATGAAAGAGTTTGACAGCCTTCAACTCACAGATCAGCAGCGACACTTGATTCGGACACACGTATACGTTTCCGTCCTTACCATGACACCAGGACTGATCGTCGAAGACTACCCAGTGTGGCGGGATCTGTTACTTGGCTACGATTAACGGGGCGATTCTCCGCGCTCAAGGAACCTATCCCAGCCATGTGCATAAGGCCGCTATATTCGCCGTCCATCGGGTTCCGGCAACCGTTTATCCTGCCACAGCCAGAAACTCTCACAGGCGTGCGGGCCCCGGTACCTACACCCACCGCACCGACCACCTGGTCGGTCTTCTCATCAACCAAGCGTGTGGGGGATTTATGGCAAGAAACGGCATTGGGTACGACGACGTGAAGACGGCCGTCGAGTCACTATTTGAGCGCGGCGAAGACATCACCATCGGCGCAGTGCGCCGAGAGCTTGGCGACACGGGTTCCCTCAGCACCATCCAGAGACATCTCAACAGTTGGAGATCGGAGAATAGATCCGAGAGGGAGATGGCTCAGAAGGTGCCAGAGACGTTGGAGAACGCGTTCCGGCGCTGTCTGAACGATCTCTGGGAAACGTCACAGCAGATTGCCGGCTCGGGTATAGATGAGATCCGGAAAGCCACCCAGCTAGCGTCTGAGGAGCTCCAGAGGGACCTCACTGAGATGTGCGAGACTCACGACCACCTGAATGCCGAGGTAGCCCGGCTCCTCGCCGAGAACGATGCGCTCGGGAAGGAACGCGACCATGCCATCCAGAAAGCAAGCACCCTCGCGGCTGAGAAGGCAGAACTTGCAAACCGGTTTGAGGACGTGGTCGGCAGACTGGAAGGGCGTCTATGCGATCTCGCCCGGGTCGTGGAGGCACTGTCCTCGGCCCGCGAAGCGACAACCCCGGCAGCTGCAACCAAGGTCCGCCCTGCAACAAAGCGCGGGCGACCCAAGAAGGCCAACGCGTGAGGCGTAGATTACGTAATACGTAATACGTAATACGCCACGCACAAGCGTCGAGCGGGAGGCCTTCAGGATGCATGAAAGGACCGGATCCCGCCCGGCGCTTGGCTGGTGTTCCTACCCAAGCTTGTGGGCAAGATCGTTTGGGCTCAGGTGCGTATATCGCATCAGCATGCTCAGATCCCGATGGCCCGTGATGGATGCCACTTCCATGATCTGCAACCTCTTTTCGAAGTAACGACTGGTCGCTTCGTGACGAAGGTCGTGGAACCGCAGGTCTTCCAAGCCGGCAACCCGGGTGACCCGCCGCCAGGCGCACTTGATCGCGTTCGCGGTGAGCGGAAAAACGCACCCGTCCTCACTACGAGGCAGGTCACGGAGAATCGCAACAGCTTTGGTTGACAAAGGGATCGCCCTCCCACGGCCATTCTTGCTGGTGATGAGGCGGATGACGCGTCGCTCAAGGTCTACGTGCTGCCACTGGATGGCAAGGAGTTCCGACCGCCGCATCGCAGTTTCGATGGCCAACAGGACCAGGGGCAGGATCCACGGATTACGTGTGCCCGTGACGTAACGCCCCTGGGCGTCCCGCTCCTGATCGGCGGTGATAGCGGCGATCAGGCGTTGTTCCTCGCCGGGTCGCAAGCGACGATCTCGGTGAGGGTTGTTCCGGGGCCGCGTCACACCAAACAAGGGGTTATCCGGCATGGGGATGCCGCAGTCGGCACGAGCGTAGCGCAGAGCGCGGCTCAAGAGGGCCAGATCACGGTTTACGGTACTGCCACACACGGTCTCCAAGCGACGCTCGATGAACCGCCTCACCTCCTTGGAAGTCAGGTTTGCAAGGGAGAATTGCGAGATGCGGTCGCTGAGAAGTACCCGGATGCGCGAGAACTCCGACTCGCAGCCCTTTTTCATCGGGGCGACATCCTTTCGGTAGCCCTCAAGGACCTCGGCCAGCGTGATGCTGCGAGCCGTCGGGTCTTGGAACATGCCCCTATCCATGTCCCCTTCCTGTTTGCGCGTCCAGGCGCGGGCCTCCTTGGCGCTGTCAAAGCTGGCGGACAGGCTCGGAAAGCCCTTCCGGCGGATTCTTACCTGGTAGTACTTCCCCCGTTTCGTGATCGTTGCCATGAATTACCTCGTCGTCGTCGTTGGCGGCGAGGCGTATAGCGATAAATCGATTTTCACTGTCCCCAAATTGTCCCAATTGGCCGGATAGCGTCCGGAATGGGCAACAAAAAAGGGCTCAGCGATCACGCTAAGCCCTTGATTGATCTCGGAAATTTAATTGGTCGGAGTGAAAGGATTCGAACCTTCGACCCCTGCCTCCCGAAGGCAGTGCTCTACCAGGCTGAGCTACACTCCGAAGAATTGCGCAAGATACAAGATCCGGGCGGCAGGATACAAGAGAAATGAGAGCGCCGGGCCCCGGTCGGTGGCGGCCCTGGTGCAGGATCCGGGCTAGAAGCCGCGGTCGACCGAGAACCGCGCCAGCGCCTCCAGGGCCGCCCGTTCCGGCGTTTCGGGCAGCACCGAGAGGCATGCCTCGGCCCGGGAGGCCTCGGAGGCGGCCACGGAGCGCGTGTACTCCAGGGAGCCGGTGGCATGAATGATCGCGAGCACCCGTTCCGCGTAGTTCCGGCCCCCCTTTTCGATGGCCTCGCGCACCAGTCCCGCCTGGTCCGGGTCGCCCACCCGCATGGCGTGGATCAGGGGGAGGGTGGGTTTGCCCTCGGCCAGGTCATCGCCCATGTTCTTGCCCATCTCCTGGGAGGAGGCGCCGTAGTCGAGCACGTCATCGATGAGCTGGAAGGCGGTGCCCAGGTGCATGCCGTAATCGGCCATGGTGCGTTCCACCGGGTCCGGCTGTCCGCCCAGCACCGAGCCGATGCGCGCGGCCGCCTCGAACAGCTTCGCGGTCTTGGAGCGGATCACCTCCATGTAGCGGTCCTCGGTGGTGTCCGCGTCGTGGCAGTTGAGCAGCTGCAGCACCTCGCCCTCGGCGATGGTGTTGGTGGTGCGGGCGAGGATCTCCATGATCCGCATGGAGCCGATCTCCACCATCATCTCGAAGGCGCGGGAGTAGAGGAAATCGCCGACCAGGACACTGGCCTCGTTGCCGAACAGGGCGTTGGCGGTCTCGCGGCCCCGGCGCAGTTCGGAGGCGTCCACCACGTCATCGTGCAGCAGCGTGGCGGTATGGATGAACTCGATGATGGCCGCCAGGTCCACGTGGCGGAGGTCCGTGCTGCCGCAGGCCCGGGCCGAGAGCAGCACCAGCAGCGGGCGCAGCCGTTTGCCGCCGCTGTTGATGATGTACCCGCCGAGCTGGTTGATGAGCACCACGGAGGACTGCAAACGCTCCCGGATGCGGTCATTGACCGCATTCATGTCATCGGCGACGAGCTCGCGTATCTGGTCGAGATCCATGGGGCGGCACGGGGGCGGCTGGGAACTGCGCATGCTAGTGCACCGTGTCATGCTTGTCGAGCCGGGGGCAGTGCCCCGGATGCGCCGCCGCGGGGCACGCCCTCGTGGCAGCGGCGACCTGCCTGACGCTGCAGTGAGAGGCGGCGTTCCGGACGCCGGGGTGCCCGGCTCCGCGGGGTTTGACCTGTGCCCGGGCGCCCGGTATCATTCCGCTCCTTTGGATTGGCCAGACCCTTTTCGGGAGACACATCAAGATGTACGCGGTCATTGCAACCGGTGGCAAACAGTATCGGGTCGCCCAGGGCGACGTGCTTCGCATCGAGAAGCTCGAGGCGGAAGCGGGCGCCACCGTGGAATTCGACGACGTCCTGCTGGTCGGCAGCGGCGACGACGTGAAGGTGGGCACCCCCCGGGTCGAGGGCGGCAAGGTGACCGCCACGGTCAAGACCCATGGCCGCGGCGAGAAGATCAGCATCATCAAGTTCCGCCGCCGCAAGCACCACCGCAAGCAGATGGGACACCGTCAGGATTACACCGAGGTGGAGATCACCGGTATCTCCGCCTGAAGTCGACGAGGTAACAGGAAATGGCACACAAAAAGGCAGGCGGCAGCACCCGTAACGGCCGCGACTCGGAATCCAAACGACTGGGCGTGAAGCGCTTCGGCGGTCAGAGCGTGCTGGCCGGCAACATCCTGGTGCGTCAGCGCGGCACGCGCTTCCACCCCGGCCCCAACGTGGGCTGCGGCAAGGACCATACCCTGTTTGCCACGACCGACGGTACCGTGGTCTTCGAGACCAAGGGTCCCAAGAACAGGAAATACGTGAGTGTGGTGCAGGCCTGAGGTCAGGCAGCCCTTAAGGAACTCACGTGAAGCCCCGACCTGTCGGGGCTTTTTCATTGCACAGAGACAAGAGACAAGTAACCCCCCCTCTTGTATCTTGGCTCCTGTACCTTGTCTCTAGCGCCTTCCTATGAAATTCGTCGACGAAGCAACCATCAGGGTCAAGGCCGGTGACGGCGGCAACGGCTGCGTGAGCTTCCGTCGCGAGAAATACATTCCCTTCGGTGGCCCGGACGGGGGCGACGGCGGCGACGGGGGCAGCGTGTACCTGGTGGCCACCCACGACCTGAATACCCTGGCCGACTTCCGCTTCCAGCGCCACTACGAGGCCATGCGCGGGGAGAACGGCTCGGGGCGCAACATGACCGGACGCTCCGGCGAGGACCTCGAGGTCCCGGTGCCCGTGGGCACCCTGGCCTACGACGCGGAGACCGATGAACTCATCGGCGATCTGGTGGAGGACGGCCAGCGGCTGCTGGTGGCCCAGGGTGGTTTCCACGGGCTTGGCAACACCCGCTACAAGAGTTCCACCAACCGCGCGCCGCGCCAGTCCAAGCCGGGCACGCCGGGGGAACTCCGCCAGTTACGCCTGGAACTGAAGCTGCTGGCGGACGTGGGCCTGCTGGGCCTGCCCAACGCGGGCAAGTCCACCCTGATCACCCGGGTCTCCGGTGCCCGCCCCAAGATCGCCGACTACCCCTTCACCACTCTGCACCCGGGGCTGGGGGTGGTTCGCGTGGGCCCGCTGCAGAGCTTCGTCATGGCGGACATCCCCGGCCTCATCGAAGGCGCGGCGGAAGGGGCCGGGCTCGGTATACGGTTCCTCAAGCACCTGGCCCGCACCCGGCTTCTGTTGCACCTGGTGGACGTGGCTCCCGCCGATCCTGCGGAGGATCCGGCCCGGGCGGCGGAAACCATCGCAGGCGAACTGGAGCGCTTCAGCCCTGAGCTGGCGCAGCGCCCCCGCTGGCTGGTGCTCAACAAGATGGACCTGATTGCGCCGCAGGAGCGGGAATCCTTCGCCCGGGAACTGGTCGCGCGCCTCGGCTGGGAGGGTCCGGTCTTCTCCATCTCGGCGGCCACCGGCGAAGGCTGCCCGGCCCTGACGCAGGCTATCATGCAGTATCTGGAATCCCATGAAACAGACACGGACACAACTGGGTAAGGCCCGCCGGTGGGTCATCAAGATCGGCAGCGCGCTGCTCACCAACGAGGGGCGCGGCCTGGATCATGATTCGCTTGCGGCCTGGGCGGAACAGATCGCGCGCCTGCGCGGCACCGGACGCGAGGTGGTGCTGGTCTCCTCCGGCGCCGTGGCCGAAGGCATGCGCCGCCTGGGCTGGACTGTCCGCCCCCATGCCCTGCATGAACTGCAGGCTGCCGCGGCCGTGGGACAGATGGGGCTGGTGCAGGCCTACGAGAGCATATTTCAGCGGCATGGACTTCGGGCCGCGCAGGTACTGCTCACCCACGACGACCTCTCCGACCGCCGCCGCTACCTCAACGCCCGCAGCACTCTGCGCACCCTGCTCGGCCTGGGCGTGATCCCGGTGGTCAACGAAAACGACACCGTGGCCACCGACGAGATCCGGTTCGGTGACAACGACACCCTGGCGGCGCTGGTGGGCAATCTCACCGAGGCCCAGGTGCTGGTGATTCTCACCGACCAGCAGGGCCTGTTCGACCGGGATCCCCGGACCCATCAGGACGCGACGCTGATCTCCGAAGGCATGGCCGCAGACCCGGAGCTGCTCAAGCTGGCCGCCCCCGGTTTCGGGCATCTGGGCCGGGGCGGCATGACCACCAAGCTTCAGGCGGCGGCCCGCGCCGCGCGGTCCGGCACCTACACCCTGATCGCCTCCGGGCGGGAGCCCCGGGTGCTGGAACGCATTGCCGACGGCGAACCGCTGGGCACCCTTCTGTGCCCGGACCGCGAGCCCATCGCCGCCCGCAAGCAGTGGATTGCCGGGCAGATGGTGTCCAAGGGGGAACTGCTGCTGGACGCGGGGGCCGCCCGCGTGGTGCGCGAATCCGGGCGCAGCCTCCTGCCGGTGGGTGTGACCCATGTGAAGGGCACCTTTACGCGGGGTGACGTGGTGACCTGTCTGGACCCCGACGGCCGCCCCGTGGCCCGGGGGCTGGTCAACTACAGCGCCGAAGAGTCCCGGCGCATCATGCGCCACCGGGCCGACGAGATCGAGGGAATCCTTGGGTATGTGGATGAACCCGAACTGATACACCGGGACAATCTGGTCCTGCTCTAAGGCAGTGGCAAGTCTCAAGTCTCAAGTGGCGAGGACTTCCTTTCCGGCCCTCCCCCGCAAGCGGGGGAGGGCCGGAAAGTAGGGTGTTTTCCCTTGCCACTCGCTACTGCCCTTTTCTGCAGGCAACAAAAAAGCCCGGCTTGACCGGGCTTTTTTGTTGCCTGCAGAAAAGGGCTTAAAGCGCCTTGACGCGCGCATTCAGCCGGCTCTTGTGGCGGGCGGCCTTGTTAGGGTGGATCAGGCCCTTGGTGGCGGTGCCGTCGATCACGGGGACGGCGTCCTTCAGGGCGGCCTGGGCGGCCTCCTTGTCGCCGGTCTGCACGGCCTTGAGCACCTTCTTCACGGAGGTGCGGAAACGGGAGCGCAGCGCCACGTTGTGCTGGCGGTTCTTCTCTGCCTGGCGGGCGCGCTTGCGGGCGGATGCAATGTTTGCCAAGGTAATGCTCCTGAAAAATCCTGGATGCAACGAACGCTAAAGGGCGAGGATCTTGCCTGATCGGCACGTTCCTGTCAATGCCGGTATGGGCCTGCCGGCGCCGACGGACCGCCCGCTTAACGCCTCGGGGAAGGAACCCTGCAATCCCCCCCCGGGTCTGAGAATTTAGGTGGCCATACAATAGCAGAACAAACCCACACGATGTCCATGAGGATTCCCTCGACCCGGACGTCTGAAAACCGCCCAGGAGATTCGCCATGAACATATCCCGAGTATCCCGCTGCACGCAGGCTCGCCACCGCGCGCCCTGGCTGGCATTGACGGCTTTCATCGCACTGGCGCTGGCCATGGGATTCTCCATGCCCCAGGCTCGCGCGGACGCCGAGGCGAAGGTGGTCTATCACGCGGACTATGCCGATCCACGCCGATTCAGCGCCATGCTCACCAGCATCAACAACATGGTGACCCATTACCAGAACAACTTCATCGACTATGACGTGCGCATCGTGTTCGTCTCGCACGGCATCCGTTTCATCACCGACAACCCCCTGGAAGGCACTCCGTTTGCCGAAGACGAGGCTCTGGCCGAGGAACGCGACAACCTGCGCGGGCGGCTGGTGAGCCTGGTGAACATGCACGGCGTAAGACTGGAGCTGTGCGACATCACCCGGGCCGCGATCCAGCTGGCTAATGAGGAGCTCTACGACGCCGTGGACCTGGTCCCCTCCGGCGTGGTGCGCATTGCGCAGCTTCAGAACGAGGAAGGCTTTGCGTATCTGAAAATCGAATGAGCGCAAGGCGATAGGGGAGAGGGGATAGGCGCGAACCCCTCACCCCTCACCCCTTACCCCTCACCCTTCAAAGAGGTGGCCACCGGCACGTAAAAGCCAGTAAAGTCAGGGTCTTCCTTGCCACTCGTAACCAGCCACGTGCCACTGCCTTGAAGAGCCGGCTTCTGCAATCCACCGCCGTGGTCGGCGGCATGACGCTCATCTCGCGCCTGTTCGGCTTTCTGCGGGACATGGTGCTGGCCATAAGTTTCGGGGCGACCGGGTCGACCGACGCCTTCTTCGTTGCCTTCCGCATCCCCAACTTTCTGCGCCGGCTGTTCGCGGAAGGGGCCTTTTCCCAGGCCTTCGTGCCGGTATTTGCCGAATACAGGGAGCAGCGCGGGCGCGAGGCCCTGACGGACCTGCTGGACCATACCGCCGGCGCGCTCACGCTGACGCTCTTCATTGTCACGGCCGTCGGCATGCTGGCCGCGCCGCTGCTGATCATGGTCTTCGCGCCGGGTTTCGTGGGCGAGGAGAACGGCCGCCAGGTGCTGGCCGCCGACATGCTGCGCGTGACCTTCCCCTACCTGCTGTTCATCTCGCTGACCGCCATGGCGGGCGGGATCCTGAACAGTGTCGGGCGCTTCGCTGTGCCCGCCTTCACGCCGGTGTTCCTGAACCTCTCGCTGATCGGCGCCGCCCTGTGGGGGGCGCCGCTTTTCGAGGAGCCCGTCAAGGCGCTGGCCTGGGGCGTGTTCATCGGCGGGGGGGGCCAGCCGC
>NZ_KB900538.1:0-7102 GCF_000378965.1 Thioalkalivibrio thiocyanodenitrificans ARhD 1 | reverse complement strand
ACAGTGAGGTCGAGTGATCCAGTCATGTGTCCGACGGCGCGGCCCGCGCGACGGCCGGACAGCCCGGTTGCGACTCTGGGGGCACATCCTAGTGGATGCGGCTTCATAATTAACAATCAGTTATAATGATTGTTACGATAAGCGATCATTTATGGGTTCGTCCGGGCCGGCGAGCCCGCAGCCCACGAGGCCTTTCGGGCCGGGGAGGACGGTCATGATGAACTTCACCTTCAGGCAACTCAAGGCCTTTGAGGCCGTGGCCCGGCATCTCAGTTTCACCCGGGCCTCGGAGGAGTTGCACCTGACCCAGCCGGCGGTCTCCATGCAGATCAAGCAGCTGGAGGAGCACGTGGGATTGCCCCTGTTCGAGCAGGTGGGCAAGCGCATCTTTCTCACCGACGCCGGCCGGGAGATGCACCACTACGCCTGCGCCATCGCCACCCAGCTCTCGGAGGCGGAGATGGTCATGGACGAGATGAGGGGCCTGAAGCGCGGCCGGCTGACCATCGCCGTGGCCAGTACCGCCAACTATTTCGTGCCCCGGATGATCGCCGCTTTCTGCCAGCGCCACAGCGGGGTGTCCGTGACGCTGGAGGTCACCAACCGGGAGGCGCTGCTGAGCATGCTCACGGCCAACACCATGGATCTGGCCATCATGGGCCAGCCCCCCAGCAAGGGTCTGGTGGCACATCCGTTCATGGAGAATCCCCTGGTGATGATCGCCCCGCCGGAGCATCCCCTGGTGGCCGAGAAGGCGATCCCCCTGGAACGGCTGCGCAGTGAACCCTTCATCGTGCGCGAACAGGGCTCCGGCACCCGGGCCGCCACGGAGCGATTCTTCGAGCAGCACGGCGAACAGCTCACGGCCGGCCAGGAGATGCACAGCAGCGAAGCCATCAAGCAGGCGGTGGAGGCCGGTCTCGGACTGGGGGTGCTCTCCCTGCACACGCTGGAGATGGAACTGGCGCTCGGGCGGCTGGCGGTGCTGGATGTAGCGGGTTTCCCAATCCGGCGCCAGTGGTACGTGGTTTATCCCCAGGGCAAGCGGTTCTCGCAGGTGGGCCAGGCCTTCCTGGATTTCACACTCCAGGAGGCGCAGGGCATCCTCAGGATGCCTACGCTGGAAGCGGCCTGACGGGTGGCGCCGCGATGGTGCCCGCCAGATTATGGTTTTTCTGGTTGCCGGTCGCCTCTATTGGCGGCCGACGAGGCGGCTCCGGGCCGGGGACCCTTTACGCGGGCGGGTCTGGCGCACGTGGCCCGGATTCCATACGGCCGAAACAAAAAAAGCCTGACCGGCCAACAGCCGGTCAGGCTTGCATCAGACGTACATGGGATCTGGTCGGAGTGAAAGGATTCGAACCTTCGACCCCTGCCTCCCGAAACCGCTCAAGAGCTCAGTCGCATCAACGCCTTACGACCGCTTATTATATAAAAACAAGGTGTTAGAGCGCATCAAGACGCAGTAACACGCAAGGGATTGTAGCAGGATTTGTCCCGGAGTGTCCCAAAATTGTCCCAAATTCCCGGGGCGTTCGCCCTCCTGCGCCTGGTTGCGCCGGGGACATTCGAGGTATCGAAATCAGCCGTGCGCAGCCGTACTGGGAAAGACCCGTGCTCAGGTTTCTACACACATCGTCAGCCACCCAAAAACGCACGGAGAATGACGATGCACGAGACAGATCTGATCACACGCCACGAAGCGGCCGAAATCCTGCGCGTTTCGCTGCGAACACTCGACGCACTTATTGAGCGGGGACGGGTACCACGACCGATCTCGCTGGGCGGGCGCCGGCTGTACTTTCATCGGGAGCAGCTGGATGCGTGGATTCGAAATCAATTCGGCTTGGCAGATCCAACCGGGTTGTCGGAACAACCACCTGCGGAGAAGCGGCGGCGCGGTCGGCCGAGAAAGGCATCGACGGATACGGGCGACAATGGATAGGCGGTCTTGGAGCATGGCTGACGGCTGACGGCTGACGGCTGACGGCTGACGGATAAGCTACGAGCGAAGCGAGTCAGGTTGATCCGCTTGTTGGACCGCGTTCAGCCTAACCTTCGATTACTGCTATTATCCTTCCAACCAAGTCGTCGCGAGTCTGCTCGTCCAAGCACTCGCGGCACCATTCCGCGCACATGGTCTCCCAGACGCTGCCTGCACTCTTGACTACGCGATCACCAACACTTGTGGCCCAAGCATGGTGGTTTGGCGTGAGCATTGCGTCCTCAAGATATTGGAGGAGAGATCCAGCGCCTACGCCGAAGCGCTCGCTCAAATTGGGCCACCCTGCATCCTTCAATTCTTCGAAGACGACTCGCTCAGGGGGTGCACCACCGGGCAGCACAGCGCAGCCAGGCGATTCCGGATAGTCTCCGTCGAGCACCGCGAGGGACTTGTGGGGTAGCTTCCCCTTGTTAGCAAGGTCCCCCATCAGAGTGACGACATTCGCTGGTCCAACTGCGCAAATTTTGATCCGTGGCAATAACTCTCCGCCGTCGGGATGCGCCGCGATGATCTCCCGGAGCCACCGACCAGCCTCACCGTCCTCCACATACACGAACGCTTCAGGGTGCACCGCGTCGTCGATCCTGCTCAGTGCGAACTCGGGGCTTGCTCCATAGACCACATTGGGACCAGTTGGCGATGGTAGAATCAGAACCCGCGCTTCCGTCGGCAACTCCTCAAGAACGTAGGGGCTATGCGTGGAGACTATGGTTTGAACTTTCTTCAACCGAGCGAAGTGCAGCAAAGACTTTATCAGGCGCCTCTGAGCCCGAGGGTGCAGCGACGCTTCTACCTCATCTATGATTACAAGTGAGTACTGCGGAATATCCTGAAGTGCTTGAATCAAGTCCAGCGTTGTGTCCTCGCCGGCGCCTTGATGGAATTGCGATACCTCACCGAACTCGCGGCCAAGAACGCCCACTTTCCTGTTGGCATTGACGTCTGGAGACGCGAAGCGGGCACTTGAATAGTCGCGCCCAAGAATCGTTGATAACTGCATGCGAGAATCATCTGTCAGATCCTCGCTAGCAGTCTCACCCGCCGCCAATTTCGCGATGCGGGCGTACCCAGCAGATGCGTCGAGAGGTAGTGTCCGCGCTACATCAAACCAGAAGACCGACCGCTCAAACCGCGCCTCCGGAAAGCTCCAGCGTCGAGTCGGCTTCTTAATTGAAAACGCCTGGATGTCGTCTGCTCTCTTGATTCGGTAGCCCAGGGTTACCCCACTAATGTCATCCCAGTGGGTCGACGGGAAGAAGTCCGACGGAAAGTAGCCAGTACCTTGATTGGGCGCGATGTACGCCGAAGCGGCAGCCTTGAGCACCGTGCTCTTTCCAGTCCCATTCTCTCCAACAAGCGCCGTCACTGGATAGCGAAACTGGACCGATTGCCCATCCCATCCGCGAAGACCCGAGATCTCGACTCGCTCAAGGAACTGAGGCCAGAGGCCCGCATTGAATTGCTCCCGGATCTGGATAACTTCTGGTGAGTCCATTGCGCCTCCGTCAAATCGAGTTCTCGTCGGTTCAACACAAGTTAGCTTCCGTCATCGTCAGTATCCTCGTCCTTTAGACCTTTTGGTACTTGAAGCCATCTTCCCTTCTGCCTTCGGACCATGCGTTGCAGTGACATAGCATCAGCACTTTCCGCATCGAAATTCACTTCTGGCGGCTCAAGAGCCTCGGCGTGGTTGAAAGCGTTCATCTCATCTACCAGCGTCTTGGTGGAATTCGGTAGCGCGCTATTGATCTCCGGCCTATCGCGCCAAGCCTTGCTCATATGTCGGTCCCAAAGGTCGGAAGTCAAGCAACTCTCATCTTGAGGAGGCGTGGACGCAAAAGCCAATACTCCGAGGTCTTTCGTTGCTTGAGGTAGAGCTTGATATCTTTCGTCAAGGCTCTTCAAGTCCGCTTTCAGATCAGGGCCCCACACAAATTCCTGATTCTCGCGAAGAAAGAACGGTGCACAATTTCGATGGAGTTTGTCCGATGATACAAAGACCATCGAAAAGGGTAGATAGTAGAGATAGGCTATATCGACTCGGTTTGAGGACCGGTCGGCGGAAATAAGGCTT
Source organism: Thioalkalivibrio thiocyanodenitrificans ARhD 1 (assembly GCF_000378965.1). Taxonomy (NCBI): domain Bacteria; kingdom Pseudomonadati; phylum Pseudomonadota; class Gammaproteobacteria; order Chromatiales; family Ectothiorhodospiraceae; genus Thioalkalivibrio; species Thioalkalivibrio thiocyanodenitrificans. The sequence goes on along the minus strand of NZ_KB900538.1, from coordinate 3,023 downwards.
GCTGATATTGCAACCTGAAAGAAAATCTCGATCTTTAACACAAAGGCTGCGTAGGGAGCATATTGGGAGATTGGCGATAGTCCAGCCATCTGCCACCTTCTTACCATTTCTTGCTCGTACTCGCGAGGGACACCTAAAAAGAGAGTTGCCAGCGCCATCTGATCATATGGCTTTGGCGAGCTGACAATCGACTCCGCAAGAGAGTATGCATCCTTGAGATTCTTGCATGAAGTAGGAGCAATCCCAGTTCGCCCGAATTTCTTTGCGACTTCCTTTAGATCAAGGCTAGAGAGCATCGCACGCCATTCTCTGGCATGATTTCTCTCAACTTCTTTAAACTCTTGCCGTTGCCAGCGATTGAATGCCTCCGCTTCAGGTGGGCTTTCAAAGACGAAACCACTCCTGTTACCCGCTCGTACCGGCCGGGCGGCAGGCATTATGATGCGACCGTCCATAGGAACAGGCTGTCCCATCAAGTTGCCCAGGCAAAGCTCCGCGTGAAACATGCACGGGTTGCCGCCCATATCGGGAAACTTCTGGGCAATCTTCTCTACTTCTTTCTCAGCAGACCGATCCCCTCGCATCTCCTTCGCCAAGTCTGCGAGCGTCTCAACAAAAAAAATCGGACAGACCACAGAATGGTAGAACTGATCGAACCAGACCGATTCGTCCACGCTCAAGGATTGTATAAAGGACTTATCAAAGAGCGTGATGGGTCCGGCAGGCATGGTAGGAAGCTAAGGAAAGCCTGATTAAGTGATGTCGAGTGGTCGGTTGGAACTCTACTTTGACTATTGCAGCAATTCTAGGTGGTTGCGCTGTTATTCGACAGTCTCAACGTCCCGCTCGACCCGTGGGTTGCCCTAGTCTGCCGCAGAAGAGTGCGCTCTTGGACTCGAGGTGGTCGTTATGCCGGCCACCAACTCCATGAACTAGCCTCGTCGATGTTGAACTTACATCACTTGGCCATACTAACGCGCTTTACTTCAGGCCACTGGCATTGATTCTGGATGGTCATCTACATAGCCACGCTTAGCGAGCTCTTCCCATAGTTTTTCGGCATAATCAACCGCCGCCTTAGGATTCCGCGATCTAGCCGAATCCGAAAACTGTCCATTCATATTGCCAATCGCACACCGGATAATGAACTCATCTTTCGTCATATCGACTTCCTTTATGTTACTTGCGTAACGTTTGGCTCAACCCAACCCCTGTGTACGACACACGGACTGTTCCGGCCTAGATGATAGTCAGAGTAAAGTCACAGACTTGGCCTATTTGAGAGCTCATATACGGCAGTTGCGTTCTGGGTGCTCTTGTTAACTAGTGTGCACTGAAAGCCGAAATGCCTCAATCGTTTTTCAGGCCAAGGAAACATGAGCTGATTGCAAAACGCCCGGAAGTCATTTGCCCAGTCCGAGTGGTTGGGCAGGGCTATCCCATCGTCCACTGCACTTCTCCAAATAGCATCGAAGAGAGATGCGAGCCGGAATCTCATCGAAATGTCCTCGTCTCCGATGTCCACATCACATCGGCAATGCCGGAGATGGGAAATCACCGCCGGATCTAGATCCCTAGCCTTGGAGAGAAAGGGACCGGTGAAGTAATCCATTAACGCTTTGATGTGTTGTGGTCGCCTCATCTCTAATTCCATTTACATAACTTATAAGCATTTATCCGCCATGTGCCGCATTGCGGATAAATGCCTGTTGGACTGAGCCGCCCGTCGGATTGGCGCGAATCCATCTATGGGTAAATGTACAGAGCCCAGTAGTGGCGGCGCGGTGCTCAGGGCACCGGTTCGGGCAGAAACGCCATCCGGTCGGGGTCTCATCAGCCATAATCTCGCTTCCTGTGACGTGTCAGTTACAGACATTTTGCGCCCATCTTTACGCAAAAGCCATCGTCCGGACGCACAACGTTCCAGCCCCTTGCAAGGCTGTGGATCTCGTACAGCTTGTCTTGGGGATTCAGGGGTGCGAAGGCTGAGCTTCTTTGGTCAAGGTTTGATGCTGTCTACGCCGAAGTGAAAGCCTCTCTGACTCTTGATCTACGAATCCCTGATAGTCAGTGGCAGCGTCTTGAACGAGAGCTGAATGGACTGGATGAAGGTGTAGTTGATAACCTCGGAAGGCTCTCACCGCAGTTCAGAATCATCGACGGTATGATTGACCAGTACAACTACGTGCTCTCTGGAGTGCTGACCTGGCTGAAAGGGAAAGACGATGTGCCTGAGGTCAGGCGAAAGCGCTGGCTCCGGCAGGACTTGGAATTGGCGGAGGGGCATTATCGCGCCTTTCAACCTTTAGCCAAACTGCTTCGGGATGGGTAGACCCGGTAAATTGGCAAGCTGCGCTAACAACAGCTTGAACCCGATCGGCTTTTCCGCTGGCGCTCCAAAGCCGGCGGGTAAAGCTGGGCGTTAGCGAGCTTAAGGACCAACCGCGGAGAACGACATGGACAAGATTGAAGGTTTTTTCGCATACGCCTCGCAACCCCACCAGCTCACGAGGCTGATCCAGGAAGCGGTGGCGATTGCGAATCGGTCCGGCGGTTGCCATTACACCACATGGGAGGAGAACGACATCGCCGGGCGTCCTTTGACAGCACCCATATTTGAAGGTCTCGATGGGGCGAATGCCCTCGTGGCAGACATAACCACGATGAATCTCAATGTCACTTTCGAAACTGGATACGCGATAGGCATCGTGAACCGCCCCGGGAATTGCGGAGGCTGGTTGGTTTAAGTCAAGCCGCCATTACGGCCTGACTGGCGAGTTGCCGATAGTAGTTTGCCTCAGCTTCCACCGGCGGAATATACCCCAAGGGCTCCATCAACCTCTGATGATTGAACCAGGACACCCATTCCAGCGTCGCCAGCTCCACCGACTCCCTGGACCTCCAGGGGCCGCGGCGATGGATCAGTTCCGCCTTGTACAGGCCGTTGATGGTCTCGGCCAAGGCATTGTCGTAGCTGTCGCCACGGCTGCCGACCGACGGCTCGATACCGGCTTCGGAAAGTC
>NZ_KB900536.1:259180-259482 GCF_000378965.1 Thioalkalivibrio thiocyanodenitrificans ARhD 1 | reverse complement strand
TTCGTGACCAAGGCACCGTTCCGCCAGAGGCGCAACACTCGGTAATGGTGGGTGGTTCACCCTTACCATGTCGGGACTCTCACCCGACCAGATGCGCCACGCTTTGCGCGGCGCGCTAACGCTTTAGCTCAGCCGCCGCGCGTTAGCGGGGTCGGCTGCAGCGACTTGTTAGAAGACCACGGTACGGTCTGGATACATGGGTAACAGTATAGTCTGGGGACATGGGTGACAGTTGGATGATAATCCGGGGCAGCCCAGGAGGTGCCCCATGCCTTGGAGTCAAACATCACCCATGGACCAGA